>NZ_CP163527.1 GCF_041080655.1 Streptomyces sp. CG4 | reverse complement strand
GGGAGTGTAAAATATTTTGTGTAAATTGATACCTTGAGGGTATTGAAAAAGGGAAAGCCTTCCCCGTATGATTGAAATCGCTAAAAACCAATCAGAATACGGAGGCTTTCCCCATGGTCAATCAGTTCCTGCAAAATGAGATAACTGCCGTTGAATGTTTGGCAGTTGTTAATGGACAGACTCTTTTCTACCAATACTCTGTTTTACCTTTTATCTTTTTAGTCATATTAGACTCACTTCCAATTAGAATTGCCTTCAAAATGATTATGCCGGGGTGTGCTTAAAATGTAGCGGCAGATAAAAATATTTACTGATTTTCAATTGGCGGCTGCTTTAGATTTGAAGGAATCGTGCCAATTGTCAGTTTTGGGTTTTATTGCGTCAAAATAAGCGTTACACTAGCCTTTGTGCAATTTTGTAGAGAAAAGAGAGTGAATTTATCTAATGGACGAAGAAGCGACGAGACCTTCTCACCAACTCAACATGCTTGAGGGTGGCATCTTCGGTAAAATGTGTAAAGTAGCGATTCCAATTGCTTTGATGAGTACCTTGCAGCAGCTGTTTAATGCGACTGATATGGCGGTAGCTGGGCGTTTTGCCTCAAGTAATGCCATGGCCGCGGTAGGTTCCAATGCGCCAGTCATCAATATCGTGGTGATGCTGTTTACAGGACTTTCAATTGGTTCAAACGTATTGATTGCTGGTTTGGTTGGGGCAGGCAAGAAAGAACGAGTCAACGCGGCGATGCATACTGGTTTTTCGGTGGCATTGATCAGTGGGCTGATTATGCTGACGGTCGGCTGCCTGATTGCTAAGCCGATTTTAGGTCTGCTTGATACACCAGCCAGTATTATGCCGTTAGCGGTCAGCTATTTAAAACTGTACTTTCTTGGTATGCCGTTTTTAATGATTTATGATTTTGGCAATGCAGTTTTAAGAGCAGTTGGCGATACCAAGCGACCTTTGTTTTGTTTAATGTTTTCGGGAATGGTCAATGTGGTTTTGAACCTGATTTTGGTAATTGGCTTTCAGATGAGTTCGGATGGAACGGCAATTGCTACGACTATTGCCAATGCAGTCAGCGCGGCTTTAATCTACCGCCTCTTGGTTAAGGAAGGTAGACCTTTGAAAACTGAATACAGTTTCGACGAACACAAATGTGTAGGGTCATCAATCATTGATGATTGATGCAAAAACATTTGCGAAGTCAATTCGCTTAATTTAAATTTGAGCTTTTCAAGTTCTTATATTTTATATGAGAGTTTGATCCTGGCTCAGGATGAACGCCGGCGGTGTGCCTAATACATGCAAGTCGAACGCGTTGGCCCAACTGATTGAACGTGCTTGCACGGACTTGACGTTGGTTTACCAGCGAGTGGCGGACGGGTGAGTAACACGTAGGTAACCTGCCCCAAAGCGGGGGATAACATTTGGAAACAGATGCTAATACCGCATAACAATTTGAATCGCATGATTCAAATTTAAAAGATGGCTTCGGCTATCACTTTGGGATGGACCTGCGGCGCATTAGCTTGTTGGTGGGGTAACGGCCTACCAAGGCGATGATGCGTAGCCGAGTTGAGAGACTGATCGGCCACAATGGAACTGAGACACGGTCCATACTCCTACGGGAGGCAGCAGTAGGGAATCTTCCACAATGGGCGCAAGCCTGATGGAGCAACCGCGTGAGTGAAGAAGGGTTTCGGCTCGTAAAGCTCTGTTGTTAGAGAAGAACGTGCGTGAGAGCAACTGTTCACGCAGTTGACGGTATCTAACCAGAAAGTCACGGCTAACTACGTGCCAGCAGCCGCGGTAATACGTAGGTGGCAAGCGTTATCCGGATTTATTGGGCGTAAAGCGAGCGCAGGCGGTTTGATAAGTCTGATGTGAAAGCCTTTGGCTTAACCAAAGAAGTGCATCGGAAACTGGATCAGACTTGAGTGCAGAAGAGGACAGTGGAACTCCATGTGTAGCGGTGGAATGCGTAGATATATGGAAGAACACCAGTGGCGAAGGCGGCTGTCCTGGTCTGCAACTGACGCTGAGGCTCGAAAGCATGGGTAGCGAACAGGATTAGATACCCTGGTAGTCCATGCCGTAAACGATGAGTGCTAGGTGTTGGAGGGTTTCCGCCCTTCAGTGCCGGAGCTAACGCATTAAGCACTCCGCCTGGGGAGTACGACCGCAAGGTTGAAACTCAAAGGAATTGACGGGGGCCCGCACAAGCGGTGGAGCATGTGGTTTAATTCGAAGCTACGCGAAGAACCTTACCAGGTCTTGACATCTTGCGCCAACCCTAGAGATAGGGCGTTTCCTTCGGGAACGCAATGACAGGTGGTGCATGGTCGTCGTCAGCTCGTGTCGTGAGATGTTGGGTTAAGTCCCGCAACGAGCGCAACCCTTGTTACTAGTTGCCAGCATTCAGTTGGGCACTCTAGTGAGACTGCCGGTGACAAACCGGAGGAAGGTGGGGACGACGTCAGATCATCATGCCCCTTATGACCTGGGCTACACACGTGCTACAATGGACGGTACAACGAGTCGCGAACTCGCGAGGGCAAGCTAATCTCTTAAAACCGTTCTCAGTTCGGACTGCAGGCTGCAACTCGCCTGCACGAAGTCGGAATCGCTAGTAATCGCGGATCAGCATGCCGCGGTGAATACGTTCCCGGGCCTTGTACACACCGCCCGTCACACCATGAGAGTTTGCAACACCCAAAGTCGGTGGGGTAACCTTCGGGAGCTAGCCGCCTAAGGTGGGGCAGATGATTAGGGTGAAGTCGTAACAAGGTAGCCGTAGGAGAACCTGCGGCTGGATCACCTCCTTTCTAAGGAATTAATCGGTCTGAAACCTTTACACATTCAGTTGGTTGAAACACGCCTGATAAGTTCAGTTTTGAGGGGTTTACCCTCAGCTTGTAATTTGAAAACTAAATAATATTTGCAAGCAGGAGGTTCTTTATCCCGAATTCTCAATTAAACCGAGAACACTTTGAAAACTTATTTGAGTTTTATTAACGAAATTAATCGCATACTCAATAACTGAGGTGATCGTAAGATCATCAAGGTTAAGTTATGAAGGGCGCATGGTGAATGCCTTGGTACTAGGAGCCGATGAAGGACGGGACTAACACCGATATGCTTCGGGGAGCGGTAAGTACGCTTTGATCCGGAGATTTCCGAATGGGAAACCCAATCATCTTAGTCGATGATTGCCTGAGCAGTGAATACATAGCTGTCAGGCGGTAGACGCAGTGAACTGAAACATCTAAGTAGCTGCAGGAAGAGAAAGAAAATTCGATTCCCTGAGTAGCGGCGAGCGAAACGGGAAGAGCCCAAACCAACGAGCTTGCTTGTTGGGGTTGTAGGACTGAACATTTGAGTTACCAAAGTGCGACGTAGTTGAAGTCGTTGGGAAGCGACGCCAAAGATGGTGATAGCCCAGTAAACGAAACGTCACACTCTCAGTTCAGGATCCTGAGTACGGCGGGACACGTGAAACCCCGTCGGAATCCGCGAGGACCATCTCGCAAGGCTAAATACTCCCTAGTGACCGATAGTGAACCAGTACCGTGAGGGAAAGGTGAAAAGCACCCCGGGAGGGGAGTGAAACAGTTCCTGAAACCATGTGCCTACAAGCTGTCGGAGCACATTTACGTGTGACGGCGTGCCTCTTGCAGAATGAACCGGCGAGTCATGATTGCGTGCAAGGTTAAGGTGGAAAAACCGGAGCCGCAGCGAAAGCGAGTCTGAAATGGGCGTACGAAGTACGCAGTTATGTACCCGAAACCAGGTGACCTACCCATGTCCAGGTTGAAGGTGCGGTAAAACGCACTGGAGGACCGAACCCGTATCAGTTGAAAATGGTTGGGATGAGGTGTGGGTAGCGGTGAAATTCCAAACGAACTTGGAGATAGCTGGTTCTCTCCGAAATCTCTTTAGGGGGAGCCTCGAGGTTTAGAATCATCTTGGAGGTAGAGCACTGTTTGGACTAGGGGCCCGTCATGGGTTACTGACTTCAGATAAACTCCGAATGCCATTGATTTTTATCTCGGGAGTCACACGGTGAGTGATAAGATCCATCGTGGAAAGGGGAACAGCCCAGATCATCAGCTAAGGTCCCTAAATATATGCTAAGTGGAAAAGGATGTGGAATTGCACAGACAACTAGGATGTTGGCTCAGAAGCAGCCATCATTTAAAGAGTGCGTAATAGCTCACTAGTCGAGTGACTCTGCGCCGAAAATGTACCGGGGCTAAGCATATTACCGAAGCTGCGGATGCGACCTTTGGATGTTGGTAGGAGAGCGTTCCAAGGGCGATGAAGTCAGACCGTGAGGACTGGTGGAGCGCTTGGAAGTGAGAATGCCGGTATGAGTAGCGAAAGACAGGTGAGAATCCTGTCCACCGAATGACTAAGGTTTCCTGGGGAAGGCTCGTCCTCCCAGGGTTAGTCGGGACCTAAGTCGAGGCCGAGAGGCGTAGACGATGGACAACAGGTTGATATTCCTGTACCAGTTGATTGTGCTTGAATGATGGAGTGACGCAGAAGGCTAAGCGATCCGGACGATTGGAAGTGTCCGGCCAAGCAGTAAGTCAGTTGATGAGTCAAATGCTTATCAGCGGGTTGACAAGCTGTGACGGGGAGCGAAATTATAGTAGCGAAGTCGTTGATGTCACGCTGCCGAGAAAAGCTTCTAGCGAATAATCAACTGCCCGTACCGCAAACCGACACAGGTAGTCGAGGAGAGAATCCTAAGGTGAGCGAGCGAACTCTCGTTAAGGAACTCGGCAAAATGACCCCGTAACTTCGGGAGAAGGGGTGCTGATCGCAAGATCAGCCGCAGTGAAAAGGCCCAGGCGACTGTTTATCAAAAACACAGGTTTCTGCAAAATCGTAAGATGAAGTATAGGGGCTGACGCCTGCCCGGTGCTGGAAGGTTAAAAGGAAGAGTTAGCTTCGGCGAAGCCCTGAATTGAAGCCCCAGTAAACGGCGGCCGTAACTATAACGGTCCTAAGGTAGCGAAATTCCTTGTCGGGTAAGTTCCGACCCGCACGAAAGGCGTAACGATCTGGGCACTGTCTCAACGAGAGACTCGGTGAAATTGAATTGCCTGTGAAGATGCAGGCTACCCGCGACAGGACGGAAAGACCCCATGGAGCTTTACTGTAGCTTGATATTGAGTGCTTGTACTGCTTGTACAGGATAGGTAGGAGCCATAGAAGCCAGGACGCTAGTTTTGGCAGAGGCGTTGGTGGGATACTACCCTTGCATTATGATCACTCTAACCCGCACCACTGATCGTGGTGGGAGACAGTGTCAGGTGGGCAGTTTGACTGGGGCGGTCGCCTCCCAAAAGATAACGGAGGCGCCCAAAGGTTCGCTCAGAATGGTTGGAAATCATTCGCAGAGTGTAAAGGCACAAGCGAGCTTGACTGCGAGACAGACAGGTCGAGCAGGGACGAAAGTCGGGCTTAGTGATCCGGTGGTTCCGCATGGAAGGGCCATCGCTCAACGGATAAAAGCTACCCTGGGGATAACAGGCTTATCTCCCCAAGAGTCCACATCGACGGGGAGGTTTGGCACCTCGATGTCGGCTCATCGCATCCTGGGGCTGTAGTCGGTCCCAAGGGTTGGGCTGTTCGCCCATTAAAGCGGTACGCGAGCTGGGTTCAGAACGTCGTGAGACAGTTCGGTCCCTATCCGTCGCGGGCGTAGGAAATTTGAGAGGACCTGTCCTTAGTACGAGAGGACCGGGATGGACATACCGCTGGTGTACCAGTTGTTCCGCCAGGAGCATCGCTGGGTAGCTATGTATGGATGAGATAAACGCTGAAAGCATCTAAGCGTGAAACTCGCCTCAAGATGAGATTTCCCATTCCTTATGGAAGTAAGACCCCTCAGAGATGATGAGGTAGATAGGATGGAAGTGGAAGTGCCGCGAGGCATGGAGCGGACCATTACTAATCGGTCGAGGACTTAACCAAGTTTAGGGTGTTTCGATTGAACGTGAGAAGAATAGATATTGTTTAGTTTTGAGAGTGCAAGCTCTCAATCCTGAAAAGGATTAGTGTGGTGATGATGGCTTGAAGGATACACCTGTTCCCATGCCGAACACAGAAGTTAAGCTTCAACGCGCCGAAAGTAGTTGGGGGATCGCTCCCTGCGAGGATAGGGCATTGCCA